>NZ_CP147247.1:4565000-4608232 GCF_002140975.2 Enterococcus sp. 9E7_DIV0242 | reverse complement strand
AGCAAATCTGCACTTGGTCCATCCTCACTGCCAGAATAAATATCATACCAGTATTGCACAAGTTGCTGACTTTTCGGTATAAATTCGGCAGCAATCCCTGACATTTTCTCTACAAAATCACTTTCTTGCAGCAAAACGCCGGTTTTAGTCTGTGCTGTTGATAGTTTATTGATCTTATTCGTCAAGTAAATGCGAATATATTCTGTTGTTAAATCCAATTCATGTTCAGAAAATACAGGGGTTCCTGTTTCTCGATCAATGATATGCATGACCGCTTTTTTTAAATAAATGTCCATTTGCCAATCTCCTTCTCTTTAACGGGTCAGCCGTCCTTTGTTCCTCATTAGAAACGCATCATTCCTGTTATCCTAGTTCAAACAGTACAACGTATCAGACAGCGGTTTTCCCTTGTCTGTCAGTTAGCGTTCACTCAGTGATCTCGCAACCACTTCTTTCTAATCGCTCACTTAGCCTAATCTTTCACCTCATCGACCAGACCGACAAAGACAGGGATTCTCTTTCAGTCAAACCTTATTTAGTCTACAGGAAATCAGAAAAAAAATCAAAACATTATTCCAGAAACTACCTCTCTTATTTTCTCTTAAAAACTGTTCTTTTTGACAGGAAGAGCTAGTTCATCAGACGGTGCTCTCACTTAGGATTTTACTAGCTTTTTTACAGGAAAATGATACACTGAAAGAAATTCATTCTTATGACTAAAGGAAAATAACAAACCATGAAATCAAAAAAACATTTTTCAGCTGTACAAATCCTGGCATTGGGGTTTCTGCTCATCATCTTCATTGGAGGCAGTTTGCTTTCATTGCCTTTCTTTTCAAACAGCGGGGAAGCAACGCCCTTTATTGATTCTCTTTTCACAGCTACCTCAGCTGTCTGCGTCACTGGCTTAACCACATTGAATACAGCGATGCATTGGAATCCAGCTGGTCAACTGCTAATTATGCTTTTAATCGAACTAGGCGGACTCGGCTTTATGACCTTACCTGTTGTTCTCTATTTCGTTATGCGCAAAAAAATTACCTTGAGTACTAGAATGCTGTTGAGAGAAGCGCTGAATCTGGATGATATGTCCGGTACCTTCCGTCTGATGATGTATATCATCAAGCTCGCAGTAGTCATTCAGGTAATCGGTGCTGTTCTACTGTCCTTTCAATTTGTTCCTGAATTTGGATGGAAAAAGGGACTTTTCTTTGGCGTGTTCCACTCTATTTCAAGCTTTTGTAATGCTGGATTTGACCTATTAGGCGATAGTCTGGTGCCCTATCAAACAAATCCGTATGTTTTGATCGTGATCGGCTTATTGATTATTTCCGGTGGGTTAGGTTTTATTGTCTGGCAAGATATTTTACTTTTCAAAAAAAGAAAGCGCGTTTCCCTACATTCTAAACTCGCTTTGACTACTACACTTGTGCTCTTAGTTGGCGGATTCATCGTCTTTTATTTCACAGAGCAAAATGCTGGAAACCTTACCGAACAAACAAACTTTTTTGACCGACTTGCCAATACGTTTTTTATGTCAGTCACGCCCCGAACAGCTGGCTATTATTCGATCAACTACTTAAATATGACCAATGCCGGACTGATTGCTACAATGTTCTTGATGTATGTTGGGGGAACGTCTGGATCAACCGCGGGTGGACTAAAGACAACGACCTTCGCTGTCCTGATCATTCAAATCATTTCCATTTTCAAGGGTAGACAGCGTGCAGAATTTCATGAACGCACCATTCCAAGTGCTACCGTCTTTCGTGCATTGACTTTATTTTTCATTACTTTATCGCTTTGTGTCGTGTCGATCATGGTTCTTTCTGTGACAGAACACATTCCTGACTACTACGGGATAGAGTATATTGCTTTTGAGGTATTTTCTGCGTTTGGAACTGTTGGATTGACCATGGGCTTGACGCCTGAGCTGTCGATTGCCGGAAAAATTATTATTATGCTGCTGATGTATATTGGTCGTGTAGGGATCTTTACTGTCGGCTTTTCTCTGTTGACCAAGGGAGCTAAGCCATCTGCCAATTTCAAATACCCAGATGAAACGATCATGATTGGTTAACCCTCATCTATTTCAAAACAAAAACATTCGATTCTGCCTGTTTCCATCAAGCAGTCAATCGAATGTTTTTTCTATTCAGTATAAATAGTTACTCGTTACTTTGTACTCCTGCACTAAAAACTTCTGCTCGCTGTTTTTCTCTAGCAGCGATTATTTCATTGATCTCATTCCTATCCACACCAGTTCTTTGCAACAATACTTTGCACATTTCTGTTGGTTTTCTTTTTATGGATTGAATGTACTCGTATGTCATTTGCTCTTTATCAAACTGTTCCAAAAACACTTGAAATTCTGTAAACCAATCAATGTTCATTGTCGTTTGTCTTTCTATTCCCTGTAATATAGGGACAACTGCTGCTTCCGGATAATCAAAATTCTTAAAAATTTTCACCACATCATAGGCATGTTCCTGATAAGCTTCTGACCAAAAGCTTTTCGCATCAAAAAAGTTGTCCATTTCATTCATTAGCATATGTGCATAGGTCACTTCATTCATTTTTAGCCTCCTGTATATTGCTTCACTCCACTTAGTATACTACGAAATATCAGAAATCCTTAGTAGCTAGGAAAATGTATATAAGAAAAGATTGTGCGCACTACTTGGAATTTTCAGAGTACTATTTCAAAATTTTCTATTGTGACGATTGCTGCACTAATGTGGTAAGATAAGACTATCAAACCAGAAATGTAGGTGATGAGATGATTGCCCATAAAAGAGAATATCTCCATGTGAATAGAGAAGACAAATAAATTTACATGGAGGAAAACAACATGAAAGAAAACACTTATGATAACCAGACTTTTTTTGAAAAATATAGCCAGATGGAACGCTCACAGAAAGGATTGGATGGCGCCGGTGAATGGCAAACACTTAAGCAGCTACTTCCTGACTTTAAAAATAAAGCGGTCTTAGACCTTGGCTGCGGATATGGCTGGCACTGCATTTATGCTGCTGAACATGGAGCCGCTTCAGTAATCGGAGTAGACTTATCTGAGAAAATGCTGGAAACCGCTCGATCAAAGACATCCTTCCCGCAGGTCAACTACATTCAAGCTGGAATTGAAGACATCGATTTTCCAGAAAATAACTTTGATATTGTTCTAAGTTCCCTTGCGTTGCACTATGTCCCTTCATTCGAAAAAGTTGCGGCACATCTACACAAAGCCTTGAAACCCAATGGAATATTCATCTTCTCTGTCGAACATCCTGTGTTTACAGCTGAAGGAACACAGCAATGGACCTATGCTGAAGATGGAACCATTCTTCATTTCCCTGTAGATAATTACTTCTATGAAGGAAAACGAACAGCAGAGTTTCTAGGAGAAGAAGTAACGAAATACCATAAAACGCTGACAACTTACATCGATGGATTACTGACAAATGGATTTCAGGTGCAGCGAGTTGTTGAGCCTATGCCACCGAAACATATGATGACTATTCCGGGAATGGTGGATGAGATGCGCAGACCTATGATGTTGATTGTTTCTGCAAAAAATATAAAAAACTGATAAAATTTTTTTAAACTCCTGTAATAGTGGTTATAAATTAGAGCATTCGAATCGACTTTGAATGCTCTTTTTAATTTGACCTAAAAACCAATAGTCAGCCACTTTCAGTTATGTGTATAATAATAGATGAATCCTACTAACTTAAATGAAAAAGCTCGTTGACGTTTTCCTGCACTATAGACAAAAGCTACCTGTCGTCTATTAAAGTGCAAACGAATGTCTTTAGATAATTTTCACTATTGCGATCACGCCACGAATAGAATAGGCTTAAGTGAGAATAAAAATTCTTTCGCGCAATAGGCTATTTAATAGGATTTATCTAAAAAAGAAAATGAGGGTTGTATTATGAATCAAATCTACATTATCGCAAGTTTTATCAGTTTTTTTGGTGCTATCCTCCTGATAGTTGGATTTGCCAAACAATTCAAAGAACTTACATTTATTCAAAAATCAGCAATCCTATTGGTTTTCATAGGTACATTCATTCCTATGATCGTTGGAACTGTTCAAGGCTTTATGAAATAATAAGATGGGGCTGTTTAGAAGATGAATGACATCCAATTGGCAGAACTTGCCTTATTGTTGAAAGAACTGTTTCAGATAGTAACAAGCTACGGCGCTCCAACATCAACAATCAAACAAGTTGAAAACATCCTAGCCATTCTATATGAAGAAGATAATTCAAAAAAGAATTCAGAGGTTTATCATTGTCTCAAAGGGCTCTACTTCCCAAAAGCCGGCTTAAGCGAGTTCTATGTTTCTCCTGCCCAGTCTGTGGATTGGCAGATCATCAATCAGCGTCTATCAGCACTTCAAGCAGAATTAAGTAGCTACGAACATTTTTTGGAACGCTATCGTTAAACAGAAAGACAGCAACGTTTTTTAGGAAACATGAAAAACGTTGCTGTCTTAGCTAGGCGCCCATAACCTACTAAATTGAGATACTACCCGACAAGTGAAAGCTTGTCGGGTCTTTTGTTAGCTTTAAATTTCGTCTAGCTTTCCAACAAATCTGTAGTAAATATCTATTTGTTGGATTCGCTTGCCGGTGCTTTTATCTGGTTTGTGAATTTCGATTCGGTCAATGAGTTCATTCACAATACTAGGTGTTAAGCTTTCAAGCGTGGTATATTTTCGGACAATCTCAAGAAATTTCTGGACGTTCTTTACATCTTCCTTTTGTTTAGAAAGTCGGATTTCGAGTTCGTCAATTTCTTGTTTTAGTTCGGACTGTTCAAACTCATAATCTTTAGAAAGAATAGTAAAGCGCTCATCTGAGAGCTTGCCTAAAACATTATCTTCATACAATCGTTTAATAATGTTATCAAGTTCGTTCGCTCGTTTCTTGGCTTCAATAACACGCTTTTCGGCTTTCTTTAGTTCTTTCTGCTGGTCGGTTTTAGCTCGCTTGGCTAGACTTTCTGTAAATTGCTTTTCATGTTGCTTTAGAAAATTAATTTTATCATTTACATCATTTAAGACAATTTCAGTTAGTTTCATTTCACGGATATAGTGAGCGTTATCGCAATCAATAAAACGACTTGGAAAGCCAGAACAAGTGTATCTTTCTTGGTTTGGAGAAACACTTTTACCAGTATTAAAATAGTGTCGATTTTTACAATCCGCACAATAGACTAAACCAGAAAATAAACCTACTCGGTTGGATTTAGTATTGCGACGGCGCTTTTGTCTCATCTTCTGGACTAGGTCAAAAGTTGCTTGGTCAATAATCGGCTCATGGGTGTTTTTAAAAACCGCCCAATCTTTTGGGTTATTTTGAATTTTCCGTTTGTCCCGATATGATTTAGTGGTTGTTTTAAAATTCACAGTATGCCCTAAATAGTCGGGGCGTTCTAAAATCCAAACAACCGCTTTGGAATGCCAAATACAGGTAGGATTCTCAATTTTATTCTTATATTCCATTGTGGTTGGGATTCGTTCTTTCTCTAGTTTCTTAGCGATTTGCAATGGTCCAAAACCATTTATACAGTAATTAAATATTTTTCGCACGACTTTAGCAGCTTCTTCATCTACTAGAAGATGATTCTTGTTATTCGGGTCTTTTCTGTAGCCAAATGGCGCATGACTTGAAAGACGTTCGCCAGCTAAACCTTTTGCACGTTTTACGGCACGAATTTTCTTGCTTGTGTCCTTAGCGTAAAATTCATTGAAGACGTTTCTAAATGGTGCAAAATCAATTTCGTTAGAATCTTGGGTTTCAGAATCTACACCGTCATTGACTGCAATAAAGCGAATATCTAGCTTTGGAAATAGAATTTCCGTGTAAAGTGCTACCTCGGCATAATTGCGCCCAAACCTTGAAAGGTCTTTGACAATAAAGTTCTTTACCTCGCCACTATTCACAAGTTCTAACGCTTCTTGAAAGCCTGGGCGATTAAAGTTTGTTCCTGTATAGCCATCATCTACGAAAAAGCGTGTGTTATAAAGTTTATTCTCACGAGCAAACTTTTCTAGCATGGCTTTTTGATTAGTAATTGAATCGCTATCGCCGTTTGTTCCGTCGTCCTGTGATAATCGAACATAAAGCACAGTTATTTCTTGCTTGCCCTTATTTCTCCTAGAAAGATTATGATTTTGAGTTGTCAATGTACGTTGTAAGGTGTCTAAATTCATGATGTTTTTCTCCTTTCGAAGAACTCATGAAAACCCTACGGCTACCTACTATTATACCATTTTTGAGGTCTGATTTATAGCAGTAGCCGTAAGTTTCATTGTTATTTATTTATCTTTTTCAAGCTCTCTTAGCATTAAAGTAAACAGTATATTAGCAATGCTTCTATTTGAATCATCTTCTAAAAATGAATTGATAATATATGTTTTTTTACCGTCCTTAACTACTTTGGTTGAGTGCTTTTTATAGGTTTTGTTTGTCATCAGCCTCCTTTTTTTCAGCTCCAGCAATCAGCATTTCTAATTCATCTAAGGTTATTACTCTGAAAAGCATTTCAGCCTTTGGAATAGCCTCATGGATATATCTTAAAAGCTGTTCACGCCGTTTGATATTTGGCACGATCCAGACCGTAAACGGAATTACGCCGATTTGTCTTTGAATCACACCAGAGTTAATAAATTTGATATATTCTTTGGCCTTGCGAATTATTCGCTTGGGGTTCTCCGTATTATTATCTACTTCAAACCAGTAAAATTGTTCCCATTCCGTGATATGCAAGTTTACATATAAATCAGGCTTCAAAAACCTTGCGACATTATTTTCAGAATATACCCGCCAGCATTTACTTTCAAACTCTACGTTAATCAGTGAAATTTTATTTTGTTGCTCCATCTCCTTTAAACGAACATAGACTTCACCAATTCCAAGCGAGTGTTCTAAAAATAAAATGTTTGGTTCATACAGTCTTTTTCTGGTGGCTTTTAAGTCTAAATCATCAAGTTTTAAAAACTGGTAGCCAGCGCTGGTTATCGTCCAGATGGTCGCACCACTTCCAGCACGTTCACCGCCGATTCTTCTTTCTAAGCAATCAATTAAGCCATGTTTTTTTAGTCTGGCGGTCATACGATTACACGCCCTAATATTGCTTAAACGGCTAGAATTTTTGGTGAAAAATAAACGTTGTAGTTGGTTAGAAGTTGCATATTTCACCATAAAAATGTGTTTTATGCAACCCATCTCGGTTTCGCCAAGTAGCGCCGACAGGCGTCGAAGTTCATGTTTTGTTATGCGTTCGTTTTGTTTTTTGGTCATGTTGGTTCTCCTCCTTGGGAGGTGGCACCGCAACAGCTAAAAAGAGAAAGAAGTGCGGTGTCAGTCGTCTCCACTGTTAATATTAGCGATTAGCGTTCACACTTAATCAAGCCAAGCGATTACTTGCATGACAAGACAAGCGATAAGACGCTTTTATTCTTCTTTTTTAGCTGGTTTTTGGCGTATCATGCCAACGTTTATTGTCGAATCAATGTTATCTAATGGGTTTAAATCTACCTCAGTTTTATCTTTTTCAATTAAATCAATATAACTTTTTTCGATTTCTTCCAGATTTTTTGCACCATATTTCTCAGCACTTCTGGCGAAAACTTCGGCGGGATCTCTCAAGCTCGGACGTGGCGGAAAAGTTTTTCCAGAAACGAACGAACTTAAGCTTGGATTGTTTAGTAAAAAAGCGTATATTGAGTATGGGGCTAACTTTAGGTAGTCCTCAGATGATAAAGCGGGCGAAAGGGCGGCAAACTCTTTAGCGTCCGCTTTATTTGATGTTGCGAAAAATATTTTGTTTCTGGCATTTGCCATAACTGACTCTTTTAAACTGGTGCTTAATTGTCCTAGGTGTTGATGGCAGAATATGAATTTCAAGCCTAGAGAACGCGCCATTGAAAGCATTTGTTCCATAGATTCACCACTCTTTTTCACGTAGGCTTGAAACTCGTCAATATAGAGGCTAACGGAATTATTCTGACGTTGATTCTCAGGTGTCTCAGCTTGCTTTAAAGCGATATTCCAGATCATCCCGATAAGTAAGCTACCCACAATTTCTGCGACTGTATCTCCCACGATTGACGTATTTAGAGGCACCAACAAGATTTTATTCTCTTTAAACACACTCTCTAGGTCGAATAGTGGTTTTGGTTGAAATAATACTTGTCGAAGTGCTGGACGCATGAGAACTCGCATTTTATTCATGACAGGTGCAAGCTGTTTATTACGTTCACCGTCTGAAAGACTATTGAAATATTCCCAGTATGCCTCAAGTCCTAGTTTGTCGTTCAAATTTGTAGTCATACGTTTCCTGAAGCTCGGATTATTTAGTAAGATTTGAAGGTGAGCTAAAGTAACATTTTTATCCTTATTTTTTGCAAGGGTAAGGATTGCGGACTGTAGAATATCTTCCGTATACACTCCCCATGTCTCAGCGAATAATCCCTTTATTGAAGATAAAATCGCCTCACTCGTGCGCTCTGCGTGATTGTCGCTAGTGTTAAATGGATTTAAACCTACTGGATTGTTCATATCTGCTAAGTTGAGTATCACAACATCATCAAGGCGGTGTTCAGGAATCTTCTGCACCAGTGATTCAATTAGGCTGTATTTTGGGTCTATGACGATAATGCCTTTTTGCTTGTTTTTGTCTGTTCCTCCAGCCTCTATATCTGAAAGAATCATATTTTCCATAACTACTGATTTACCACTTCCTGTGGGTCCAACGATGTGGCAGTGTCTACTTCCGGCTTCGTCGCTTAAATACAGCGGTTGACGTTCTTCTGGATTTTCGTGCATTGTCTCAGCAAAAGGGCGTAAAACTTTATCTCTCGTTAGCTTCTTGCTTGTTCTTGGTGGTAAAAGAATTTTCGGGTGAATATCTCTAATTCCTAAAAATGAACTTTCACCAGTCGGCAATAGAAACAAATTTGCCATTTCTTTTATACTTAGCCTTTGTGAATAGTGCCATGGGGCTGTAGCTTGGTTTAAGCGGTTAGCTTCTTCGTTTTGCAAGTAAAGTTTCACCCCGATTGCTTCCAGCGTTTTGAGGGCAGAAAACAGGCTTAAAATGTAGCTTTGTCGTTTGGCTGGGTCTTTTGCATTTACACCTAAACGAATTACGCAATTAAGCTGGAAGCTCTCTGTTTTGCTTTTAATTGAATTTCTAATGTCTGCGGTCGCTACTGGAATATCTCCAGACAGAATATGCCACCAAGATGTTTGTGTGGGATCAGGTAAATTTTTAGCAACTGCCTTTGGTGAAAGTGTGCCTCCGATTACTAACTGTAAAACTAATTCATCATCTTTTTCTACTTGGGCAAGTGTTGTCAGAACGGCACGGCACAAGGCTTCATTATCCGATGTTTTGAGCGACAACATCGGGCGAGTGGTGGAGAGTTTTTTGCATAGCTTCACGGGCGTTCTTTTGCTGGTATGAGCGACTAGCGGACTAGAAAAGTCAATTCGTCCATATCCTCTAAAAATCTTCTCAAGGCGATTAAATTCACTCTTTTCAGCGCCGAGGAAAAAGCGGATAGAATCCCCGTCTTTTGGGCTTCTAATTTCCCAGATAATCGGTTTGTGTGGTTCTTGTGTGGCAATTTGTCCGACCAGTTCCAACACTGATTTAAAATCAATTTCACGTTGCCAGAACACTTGCTTAAAGGTTAGTTCCTCAAATTTACGTTTCATCTGATTACCCCCAGTCTTTCCTTGCTTTGTGAACTCGCCAGCCAATGACTAGCAGAATTACGAAAATTCCTAAGAATAGTAGTGGCAACCACACGGCGGATAATAAGCAGATTCCATAGTTTAGAAGCCAGCAACCGACCGCGAACATTACCACGTATGAAAACAACTTTTTCACTGGGTTCACGTCCTTTTCTTTGTCTTGATTTTGTTTTGTCATTCATTTTTCCTCCTTTTCGTTTAGAATAACTTTCCCCATTTCACCACACAAAAGGTAAAATGAAAATGGTAATATTCGGCAACTTTTCGAGCGGTAAGACAGGTGCGACTACGGCAAAAATAGAGTTTTACGACATGAAAAGACGGTGTTGTTTTAATTACTATGAAGACGGTTTTTAGCGATCATGGCGGTTTTTTCGGATTCTTGTCATCTTTAACTGGCGGATTATCGAATCTATTTTCTCGTCTGTCTTGCCACTGTCTTTTTTTAGATGCGTTTTTTAATTTTCTGTATAACTCTGGATTCTTCCGTCCACTGTCGTTTTCTGGTTCTTCTGGAGGTGGAATCATTAGCAACATAACAAGGGCTAATAAAGCAATAATATTTTCAAGCATTTGAGTTCACCTCCTTCATGGAATTTGTTTGGTTATTTTTCGTCTAGTCCGATAATTTCGGGGAACGGCCTACCCCAGTGAAAATAAAATTCTTCTTTCAGTTTTTCGTTTGCTTCGTTGAGGATTTCTTCGTATAGATCGTTAAAGGTGTATTCTTCCATTCTGATTTCCTCCATTTCTTTTTAGATAAAGGGACGGTTTAGCCCCTTTATCTTAGTTTCGGTTTTTGCGTAAAGCTTCGTCATATAGCTTTCTCCGAGCTTCCATGGCGTCCATCTCAATCTGAATTTGAGTAAGAATTGTCTCAGCTTGGACAATTTCTTCTGGTGTAAATTGCGGTTGTCCATTTAGATCATCATTTATCCAATTTAAAACCCACTTACCGAGCTTATACATTGAGTAAATAAAACAGATTGCAAGAATTAGGCTAAACATATTAAATTCCTCCTCCAAATTTAGTCACTCGTTCTGATGCAGAAATTGTAAAATCATGAAGTATCCGATTAAAACAAGCTTGAGCTTCTGGATTCAAATGAGACAAGGTTGCAACATCTGAGGCAAGCAGTGCCGTTTCTGTCAACGCAGAATGAGCAACAATACCTTGCCCCTTGATTACAGCATTGTGTAAAACGGTGGAACGGACAATTAAAGCTGTGTCTTGAGAAATTTTTCTTTTCATTGCTGGTGAGAGGTTATCCATTGAAAAATTTTGTGGCGAGAATATTTCTGAGAAATGGGAGACTGGGTTGTTTTGATTTTGTTGGTTTGGCATTTTGTTTTCCTCCTGATATGATTTTTGATGATTTATTAATCTACTCAGAAACTAGCCACCGACGTCGTTTATATATAGTTAGTTTCTAAGAGTGATTACTTAATTAAAGTTTCTTGCTTGTCTTATATAGATATAGAATGACGACAAACACACCTATAAAGTATGGGGTGAATACTAAAAATTTGAGCATATGGCATACCTCCTAATTTGATAGATAAGCGCTTATTCTTGTGATATTATTAAAAGTAAATGTGTATATGTTTATGCAACAAGGATTTGATGGTAGTTCTTTTAATAAATCCACTTTATCAAAAGAAACTATTACCATCATTATCGAGTTTATTACTAATTATTTTGGTAAAATTTGAGTTAGTCTAGTAATTTTGTGGAATTTACTGTAAAAGAGGTGCAATTCATGGAAAGGGTATGTTTTTATTGGTTTTGTATGCAATTAAAAAAGTTTTCAGGAAAAAGTAAGAAAGTTCAAATAGTTAATTTCTTAAACGAAGTAATCCATCCAATCTTAAGTTATGAAAAATTAACAAAATTGACAGACTATCCTGAGACGACAAATCCAACAAGAGATATTAAAAAGAAGGAAATTAGAAGTGATTACTTGGAATTGATTGACATTTCTAATGAAGATAAAAAACAAAAAGAAGTAAAAAGACTTTCAAGAGCATTCTCTGAGTTACCTAAAATTTGTAATTTTAAAATTGATACAATAGGGGCTTTTAAAGATATAAAAAAATCTATTTCTAGTAATAAAACAGAACTAAAAAAATACCTGTCAGAAAACGATTTTAAAGAGCTGTTAGCATTATTAGATGAAAAAGAAGTAGCTATACCAGATGTCCTTGCACTCTTGCTTATTTATACAATCCACTATATACCGAATTTTCGCGATAATCTTTTAGAAGAAGTAAAAGAATCAAACCGGGGAAATAAAATTTCTTTTCTTATCGATTTGCTTGAACAAGAGATAGTTTTCAATGATATAAGAACATATGGCTTATCTACTATAATTCACAATAACACTCTGTTTTCAGAAAAATTTGAAAATGACTTTATCAAAATAATTTTTGTTCCGAATGATAAATTTCAACCATTTTCAGAAAAGAACAAAAATGAATATCTTTTGAGTTTACTGACACATTATGATTATCTTCATATTCTTTTAACCACATCAATTTGTGACTCGAGAATCATACAGAGAGGTTTTATTGCCTCAAATTCAAGAATTGATAGAACTATTGATAGAAAAATAGAGACAGTATTTTATAAAACCAATAGTTTACCTAAACTTTTAGTTGGATATTTTGACACTTTTTATAGATGTATTGAGAGAATAGAAGACGTTGTAGAGATAGGGAGTGACAGTTCTGTGTTTATATCGCTTGAAAATTCCATCAAGGAGGAGTCTTTGGAACCTTATGACTTAAAAAATGAGAACTTTGAAAATGAAAATTTGAAAACTGCGCGTTTTGGAAGAGCCTTAAGAAAAATTACAGAGTTTACAGAGAACGAAAATATTTTTTTTAGATCTTGGACAAATGGAGAGCTAGAGGATGGATTAATCTGCTGGTTATTAATTTCCGAATGACAAAACATTGACTTCAATCTCATTTTATGATATAATGAAAAAGTTTTAGCTATGTTGTAAATTTCATATTATCTTTAATTTCCCGCCACTGGGATAGGTTTCAGAAAAACCTACTTAGTGGCAAGTGGGTTAATTTATCGAGAAAGTGTGATTGAATATGCTAAAAGATGATTTACAAGCTAGTATTTACAAAAAGATTATCCATGGAAAAACTGGTGGAGGAAGTCAAGAAGATGTAATGCGCCGGTTACTTCAAAATGGTTCAATAGGAGCTACATTAGACGAAATATACACCCATAATGATTTTGAAGCGACAGAAAGACTTATTGAAAAGAACATAGAAGATATCAACGAAACTCACAGAGTTGTTAAGGAATATATTGTTCGGCAAAAAGAAACATATGACTTCTTCAACCTGAACGTTATCGACGATATTCTTTGTCCTACCTTCGACTTGACTAGAGAAGAAATAGAATTTTTGGCAAATACCGAACCCTTTCAAGATTTTAACTAGCACCTTCCAGCCCTCACCCTGAACCTAAAAAGTTCAGCGAGGGCTTTTTCTTTTTCCCTTAAATTAGTAATGAGTGCGTAGCAAAACAACCTTGTCTGGTCTTTAGACAAGGTTGTTTCTTTTGTTTAGTGCTATTTGTAAGGTCTTAATGGGGTTGGTAGTTTAATTATACTTTCTTTCTCTTAAACCATGCAAGTATAGAAAGCATTGTTAGAGATAAACCAGCTATAACGATATTAGCTGTAGGCTGTTCTCCAGTTTGTGGTAAGCCATCTTTGTTCGTGTTGTTGCCAGCTGATTTAATTGTTGTGGCATTGCTGTTTTGGTTGTCGTTGCTAGTTTGGTTATTTGTGTTGTTAGTGCTGTTTCCTGTGCCATTTGAGCTGTTGTTTCCAGTATTACCACCGTTTGAGTTATCTTCCTTAACTAAGTTAGCAATAGCTAAATCTAAGGCTTTTTGAGCTTCGTCAATTTCTGCTTGGGTGCTGTTTGCGTTAGTTAATACGTCTTTAGCATTTTGTAAGGCTTGTTTTAGTGCGTTCATTGATTCTGCGGTGTAGCCTGATTCTGCTAGTTTGGCTTCTGCGTTCTTAATTGAGCTTTCTAGTTTGGTAGTGTTTGGTGCTTTGGTATTTTCTTTTTCTAAAGCAGACGTGGCAGTATTTAAAGAAGATAATGCACTGTCAATTTCTACCTGAGTGCTAGCGGTGTTTGCTAAAACCTCTTTAGCAGTTGCTAGGGCTGTTTCAAGTTCTGTTGTATCTTTCCAACCTCCCTCAGCTAGTTTGGCTTCTGCGTCCTTAATGGCTTGTTCTAGTCTGGTTTTGTCTGGGGCTGGTGTTTCAGCTTTGACTAAATTTTGCTCGGCAGTTTTTAGGGCTTGGTAGGCGGTATATTTAGCACCGTCTATTTCATGCATCCACCCTCCAGCGCTCGAATTTAAAGCATTTTGCAAATTTTCCCATGCTTCATTAAAGACTTGTTTAGATTCTGGTGTGTAAGTGGTTGAATCGTCATAGATAGGCTTTAATGAGTTGAAATAATCTGTAATTTGTGGCGTGATATTGTCATCAAAGAAAAAATGTCGATCTACTAAATTTAAAGCTATTCCAGACAACCCCCAACTAATACGGTCTAATTCTTCTTGAGAAAAAGAAGGGTCGTTTACATAACCAGCTTTGATATCTTTATAATAGTTATATAAACTCAAGAGATTATCATATTCTTCCGTAAAACCAAACTCGTCATATGCGGATTTTAGATTGATATATCCTAGATACTGATTTAAGAAATTATCATAACTTGACCAGTCTAAATCACCATCTTCAAATACAGCAGTCACTACTGTATCTTTTGCAACATAAAACCCAGAGAAAATTGAACTGCTCCAACCCATGTCCCCATTTAGCAAGCCGTTGACCTCCCAGCCTTTGAAGTGTGAACCAGCTCCAGCTGTAGGAATAGGCATTTCAGATAACGAAACCCAAACGCCATCTCCTTTTGAAACAGTTGGATAGCTTGAAAGCGAACCATTACCACGAGTATTATATGAAACTGTAAAACTTCCATCAGTCACCGTTATATCCAAATGCCCAGTGCCCAAACTCAACTGTATAGTGCGAGTTCCAGAACTACCAAATGTAATAGTATTTCCTGAAATAACGTCTGATGGGTCGGAACTTATTAAAGAACCTCCGGTCTCTTCCAGTGTTTGTTCTGTTCGTGTTTCCGTTCCGTCATCGTAAAATACACAGATATAAAACTTATAGCTTGCCGTGTCTCCACTCGTTATGGTTGTTTGCCCTTCCGTTTCATACCAAGCGTTAACTGGATTACTTTGAGGTGCTATTTCTTGTGTTGTGCTAGTTTGTAAATTGCTTGATGGTTGAGTTGTTTCGGTCGGTTGCTCTATAACTGGTGGTTGAGCTTCTTCAACAACTTCTGGCTGGACTGGCTCGCTTGTCTCAGTTTCTTCTACTGGTGCAGTTTCCTCAATTGTTGCTGGCGTTTCTTCTACTTGTTCCACTGGTGGCGTAGTTTCTGCTTCGTCAGCTAGTGCTTTAATTGTGTTAATGGCTAGCGGACAAATTAGTAAACCAACTGTGAGTAGTTTTGTGGCCTGTTTAAACTTCTTGTTTCTTTTAAGCCTTGAAATTCTTGTATTTTTCACTTAGTCATTTCATCTCCTTGTTTTGAATTTTAAAGTGTAAATATCTTTAAAAACCCTCCTTTATACCTATTCCAAAGCCTAAATCAGACGAACGTCTAATTTTCTTCTAAACTGCATACAAAAAACGCCGATCATACAAAGCATAAAGCCCTGTAAATCAGCGTTGAGAGTTTTTAGAATAATATATTATTTAGGACTAAACCAAACGTTCGTTCGATTTGTCATTGGTTAGTTAAAATGATAGCACATACCAACTCATTTTTGAAGGAGTTTTACAGGATTTCTACGGGTTAAGTTGTTGCGACGGGCGACATTGTAGACGGTCATTTCACTTACTTTACATCTTTTAGCTATTTCTTTTACAGTAAGACTATTTAATTGGTATAGGTCTACTATTTTTGCTTCTGTTTTTTCTGGTAGCCCCTGATTGCCAAGCTTAACGCCATTTTCTTTAGCTTTCCTTAGTCCTTCTTTTGTTCTAAAACGTATATTATCTAGCTCAATCTCTGCCACATATCCAAGAACAAGGCAGAGTAAACGTCCTGTGAGTGAGTCGGTTTCAATGTTTTCTTGCAAGGAAATGAGCTTGATGTTGTGCTGGTTTAGTTCGTCGATAATGTTTGCGAGCGTCAGCATTTTTCTAGTTAAGCGGTCTAGCTTGTAAATTTGTAGAGTAATGATTTTGTCTTGTTTAGCTAGTTGTTTGGCAAGTGAAATAGCATTTGCTAGTTCGGGGCGGTTGTCGTTATCTCCACTTTGTTTTTCTGAAAAGATGATATCGCAATTCTTTAGTGCTTCCGTCTGAACTTCCAAACCTAATTTTTGCCGATCGTCCTGAGATGAAACACGAGCATAGCCGATTTTCACCTTGTCTAATTTCTCCAGTTCCTTTACTTTCTTTTTCTGCTGTTTTTCCATGTTGGAAACCTCCATATATATTATTTTGTCTTACATATATATGGTAAAACGAAATGGAGGGAATGACTAAAAGAAGGTATAGAAAAAGCCTACAATTTCAACGATTGTAGGCTTTCATTTTTATTAGGTTAGCCGTAAAGTTCTCAAGTTCTTCTATTTAAATAGTGTTATGAAATAGTGTTTTATGGAACCCTAGCTTTGTGTGCCTATTTATTTTTGTAGTAGCTCTGTGTAAGCAAATACCAACGGGGCAATCCCTTTTGCATCATTGCTTACAATTGGTTCCGAAATGTAATAGTCATAGCTTCCATCTCTTACCTTATAGCTGCCGTGTCCGGGCATCCCACCTAATCCGGCAACCAAACAAATGTCCTTCAGAATAAACCCATCCTCAGACTTCACCAACTTATGCTCGACCACTGACTTCAATATCTCAGTACCTAAATCAAAATAATCTTCAGCAAGATAACCCAGTCTAGTACCTTTCATCAACGCATAAGCAATAGCACAGGTCCCACTTGTCTCTAAATAGTTCCCAGCACGCTCTCCTTGATCGGTCACTTGATAAAACATTTTTGTATCAGGATCAGCAAAGGTCAACAGTGTATCTACTAATTCTTTTAATTGATTGATCAAGATATTCTGCTCATCTTGGTGCCCTTCATCAAAATGTTCCAAGCTATCAACCAACGCCATCGCATACCAGCCATGAGAACGCGTCCAGAAATTTTTACTGCAGCCTGTTTCTGAATCGGCCCAAAAAGCCGTCTTCGTCTCATCCACTCCATGATACAATAACCCGGTTTTGGAATCACGCATCAAACGATACGCATGTTGAAATTGATTGAAGATATCTGATTGATTTTTGCCTTTATTGAATATAGCATCATATTGAGCATAAAAAGGTTGCACCATATATAAACCATCCAACCAAATTTGATTCGGATAAATTTCCTTATGCCAGAAATTCCCCCCTGGTGTTCTCGGCTGCTCAAGCAACTGCGCATATAAATTTTTCAACGCTCGCTCATATTTTATTTTCGAAGTTGCCTTTAACAGTGGAAAAAGAATTTTCCCTTCATTGATGTTATCACAATTATGCTCTTCTACGTCAAACCCCAAAATGCACCCTTCATCATCAACATAATAATCGATAAATGTATCTAAAAAATTTAAGTAGTATGAGTCATTTGTTGCTTCATACATTTTAAACATCGCCATCGCCATACATCCGTCAATATAACTCCATTTAGGTGAACTACCTGAGGTAACTTCCTTATTCCAAGGCGGACTTTCTGGTGCTGTATTCCTCAATATCTCGTCAAAAAAAGCTTTTACCTGCTCCATCTATTTCCCTCACTTCACTTTTTACACCCATTAGATAATAAAATTAATCGCTTTCATAAATGATTAAAAAAGCAAGAATTCACTCTCTATCAAAGGTATAGTTTCTAAGAAAATTATAACAAGGAACACGTGTGCATTCAAGGCATAGCAACAAAATTGTTCGTACTGACGAATAATCGAGCCACTCTGCCTAAATTGATTGGTCACTATTCAGACCTTCTATTAGAAAAGGACCAAAAGCAAGTTGCTTTTGGTCCCTTAACTCTCTCTTTTAAATCTTACGAGAAGCCAACAATTCCATGTGGAATATAGGGCTCTTCCAAATAGGCGACATCTTCTTCTGTCAGTTTAAAATCGACAGCGGAGACAGCTGTTTCGACATGGCTGATTTTTGTCGCACCTATGATTGGCGCTGCCACGGGTTCTTTCTGCAGGAGCCATGCTAAAGCGATGTGCACCCTGCTAACTTGATATTTTTCTGCGAGCTCAGCTGTTCGTTCGATAATTAGTCGATCTTGATTTGCTGTTTCATCATATTTTGAGCGAGCGATGTCATCTGTTTCACTACGCTTCGTTTGAACCGATAAATCTCGCGTTAATCTCCCAGATGCTAATGGACTATACGGAGTTAAAGAAATTCCTTCTGATTTACAATAAGGAATCATTTCTCGTTCTTCTTCACGATAAATCAAATTCAGATGGTCTTGCATTGAAATAAATTTTGTCCAACCATTTTTTTCTGCAATGTTTTGTGCTTTCTGAAATTGCCAAGCGTACATTGCTGAGGCACCGATATAACGTACTTTTCCAGCTTTGACAATATCATGGAGAGCCTCCATGGTCTCCTCGATTGGTGTATCATAATCCCAACGATGGATAATGTACAGGTCGACATAATCTGTTCCCAGACGCTTCAGACTATGATCGATCTCTGAAAGGATTGCTTTTCTGGAAAGTCCTGCGCCATTTGGGCCATCATGCATGCGACCATGAATTTTTGTTGCAAGAACGATTTCATCGCGATTCGCATAATCTTTCAGCGCACGTCCAAGAATTTCTTCACTTCTCCCAACTGAATAGACATTGGCTGTATCAAAAAAATTGATGCCTAAATCAAGTGCACGCTTAATAATTTTACGACTTTCTTCCTCTTCCAACACCCATTTATGAATCCAGCTCTTCGGATCGCCAAAGCTCATTGCTCCTAAACAGATTCTCGAGACATCCATTCCTGTATTTCCTAGTTTTGTATATTCCATTAGTGAAACCCCTTTCGTTTTATGCTGATTTTACTATAACACCTGAAGTTAACTTCAGGTCAAGTGTTAGGATAAAAATATTCATTCTTATATTGAGGTAAATTCCCTCAGTCGATCAGTTGCTTTTACTTGAAATTTCAGATTTTAAGGACTATCATTTAAATGAATTTAGGCTATCCTAAAAAAGAGAGAAGGATAATTTATGGAAAATGGAACAGAAAAAGAAAAAAGTAAATTCCTTACATCCGTCAACGGACCTAGTCTGTCTGAAATAAATAATACTGTAGCTATTCCAGCCTCAAATAGCTTTTGGAAAAATCTTCTGGCCTTTTCTGGCCCCGGAGCATTGGTCGCTGTCGGCTATATGGACCCGGGAAACTGGGTAACGTCAATCAGTGGTGGTGCTAAATACGGGTATCTCTTACTATCTGTTATTCTCGTGTCTAGTCTGATTGCTATGCTGCTGCAATACATGGCAGCAAAGCTCGGTATTGTCACTCACATGGATTTGGCACAGGCAACACGAATTCACACAGGAAAAAAACTTGGTATTACTCTTTGGATCATTACTGAGTTAGCAATTATGGCAACAGATATTGCTGAAGTCATTGGTGGCGCTATTGCACTGAATCTCCTTTTTGGAATGCCACTAATTGTAGGGGTTATTCTAACTGTCTTTGATGTCTTGTTGCTATTGGTTCTGATGAAGCTTGGTTTTAGAAAAATAGAAGCTATTGTCATCACATTGATTACGGTCATCATGGCTGTATTCGTATACGAGGTGGCGATTTCCCAACCAAATATCCCAGAGGTACTAAAAGGCTTTATTCCACAAAAACAAATCTTGAATCACGGCCAACTGACTATGGCGTTAGGAATCGTAGGTGCTACTGTCATGCCTCACAATTTATACTTGCATTCATCTATCTCACAGACTAGAAAATATGACCACAATGATGAAGAAACCACAGCGAAAGCTGTTCGTTTTGCAACATGGGATTCCAATATTCAATTATCAGCAGCCTTTATCATTAATTGCTTGCTTCTTATTCTTGGTAGTGCTCTGTTCTTTGGACATGGGGAAGAGCTTGGAACCTTGACCTCCCTTTATGATGCATTACAAGATTCAAGCATTGCCGGTGCAGTTGCCAGTCCTTTGTTGAGTACCTTATTCGCTGTTGCCCTACTTGCTTCCGGGCAAAATTCGACAATTACAGGAACCTTAACGGGTCAAATCGTTATGGAAGGCTTTATTCATATGAAAATACCTACCTGGGCACGTCGCGTGATTACTCGTATGCTTTCTGTTGTTCCGGTTCTATTATGTACAATCTATTTCGGCGGAAATGAAGCAGCTTTAGATAATTTGCTGATTTACTCTCAGGTCTTTCTGAGCATTGCTTTACCCATTTCAATGATTCCACTCGTTTATTTCACCAGTTCAAAAAAAATAATGGGTGAGCGCTTTAAAAATCCATTATGGGTCAGTATCTTAGGATGGGCGTGCGCAATTGTTTTGACTGGTCTGAACATTCAGTTGATTATTGAAACTCTCTTTTAAAAAGCAGCCGAAAAACTCAACGCTATACTTAGAGTTTCTCGGCTACTTTTTATTCATTCTAATAGATTTTCAGCTATGGATCATGTTAAATGTTCTTTATTCCCTCTTCAAGTATCTCCATTTGCTGAATCGTTTCTTCATCCTTAACAAGCTTTTCTTTTCCATTGATAATCGTTTCATACAATCTATCATACACACGGCTGTAATCGCCAATTTCTGATACAACCTTTTCTTCATGATAGATTCCATCATCATCCACGTAAGTCAACACACCGTAATGCTCCGGTAAATCAATACCAAAATCCTCATTATCCGGCATATAGAACATTTTCAAATGCTCCTCCTGACGATCTTTTGTCTGTTTGACAAAAATGCCCTTTTTACCGTAAACAACAAAGCTTGGACGCTCCTTTAAACGAAAATAACTGGATTTTACAGAAACTTTCATTATTCCGTAATAAAGGTCTAAATCAAAGTAATCATTCATCCTATTCTTTCCTAATAATTGACGAACATCATAATGGATCGTGTCCGGAGAACCAAAATAGGAAAGAACTTGATCGATCGTATGGCAGCCATGCCCATATAAATAGCTAGTATCTTTTGAAAACTCATGGACATTTTCCGGAACTTCTGGGCGGAAATAATCATAGTGCATCTCTACTTCAAGAATATCACCTAGTACACCACTTTCAATGACCTTTTGGACAGTCAAAAAATCAGAATCAAAACGACGATTTTGATAGCATTGAATCAACAACCCTTTTTCTTTGGCTAGTTTAAACAATTCCTTTGCTTCCTCAGCTGTTTCTGTAAATGGTTTTTCTACCAATGCATTTTTACCATGCTCCAAAATCATCTTTCCATAACGATAATGAAGATGACTGGGTGTCGAGACAACGACCAATTGGATCTCCGGATCGTTCAACACATCATCGATATTCGTTGTGTATTTCACACCTTCCAGTTTATCCCAATCACTTTCAGCTCTCCGTGAATAAATTGTCTTTACGTTAATTTTATCTTTTAATTTTGTCGAAAACGGCAGATGATAACGATTGGCACTCTTACCATTTCCTATATAGGCAATAGTCAACATTTATATCCCTCCACTTATTGGTTGCTCTTCTTATTATAGTCTAATTTTTGTTTTAATAAAAAAAATCATACCAACTAGATTATCACGTTCAATATTCCTCCAAAAATTAGTTATTCCCTGAACATGATGTTTAACTAGCGCTCAACCGCTACCTGTCGCCAGAAAATAAAAAATAAGGTAAAATAAAAACGTTGAGGAGGTAGTATCTTTGCTAATAATCGATAAGCTGAAAAATCAAGAGGCTTTTACAGAAACAGAAAAACGCATTGCTAATTATATAGTGGAAAATATCACGGATATTCCACATATTTACATTGAGGATTTAGCTAAATCCGTTTATACATCTCATTCCGCGGTCATTCGCTTATGTAAAAAAGTCGGGTACTCCGGCTTTCGTACATTTAAATTGGCGATTGCCGAGGCAGTACATCTTGAACAGCATGTGCTTGGATCTGTAAATGCAAATTTCCCATTTGGTGCTCAGGATTCGCCTATGGAAATTGCAAAAAAAATGGCTGATTTAACTATAAATACAATCAATAGGACCCACGCACAACTAAATGATGACTTACTAACAAAAGCTGCTGACTTCCTTTTAACTGCTGAACGAATATTCCTTTTCTCTACAGGGGACTCTCAAATAAGAGGTAGAAGCTTTCAAAACAAGCTGATAAAAATCGATAAGTCGGTCATTATCGCTGATGAATACCGAGATGCCGCTTGGAATACTGTTCGTTTAACAAAAAAAGACTGCGCTCTTTTTATTTCTTATGCAGGGAGAAATGCACAATATCAAAATTTCTTACGTTATTTCAAGGAAGAAAAAATTCCGACAATTCTTATTACTGGAAATGATCGATCAGGCTTAGCTAAACTGGCCACTTTGTCCATCATTGCTACTCAAGATGAATATGACTTCGTAAAGGTTGGAACCTTCTCTTCTCAAGTTGCGTTTGAATATATACTGGATACACTGTTCTCCGTAATATACGCAAAAAACTATGAAAATAATCTAATCGACCTGAAAAGAAAACAAGCAATTCTTCAAACTGGCATTCTGAAAGAAGAGTGATCACTTAAAGCATCCACTATGGTATCCTCTATTATCTTTTTCACTAGCAAACGAAAAAAGGAACAGACGACGATTGTATCGACTGCTCCTTTTTCTTTACTTTTTATTTCAATTGCTCTTCAATTTAATCATCTAATTCCGTTTCAAGAATATCTCCACTTTTAGCATCCAGCTTCACTGAAGTTTCTGAGCGACCATTGACGATCTTAACTTCCCAATAAGTCGTTGACAGCTCACGTTCAAGTGACCATTCTATTGCTTCTCCTTTGCCAACTGCCTTTAACGCGGTGTCTGCCGCCTCTTCAATCGTTAAAATACCGTCCAGTGATAAAGATTCATTCTCTCTTTCGATTCCATTACGTTCATCCGCATCAAGTTTTTCTTCTCGTTCCTTTGTAAGTTCCCCAGTCTCACCATGAATCTTCACTTCATATTCTACAGAATCGTCAACACCCTTTATTTCATAATAGTAGGTTCCAAACGAAGGATCTAAGTCCAATGAGGTAATCGAAGCATCAGGATACGTCTCTTGAAAAGCTTTGATTGCTTCCTCTGCTGAAATCTTAACACCTGCTGTGGTTGTCGTAGTACTATCTTGACTTGAGCTCTTTGTTTCTGCAGAGCTTCCTGATTGTTTACTTTCTTCTATTGTAGAAGTAGCAGTTGTTTCACTGCTCTTTTGGTTGCTGTTTTGCTGCGGCAATTCATTTTGATTGCTTGTACATCCTGTCAGAATAATCCCTGTAAGTATCAATCCTACTAATCCTGCTTTTTTCATTTGTCATTCATCCTCTCAATTTTTATCTGCAGATCTTTTTATTTATTGTCTCTGCTGTTCCGATAAACCAATCATACCAAACGGATAAAAATCAAAGACCAAATTCTTTTAAAAACAACATGAAGAAATTTTCATTTAACTTATTTGACTAATGGAAAATGGAGGATAAAACGGGTTCCTTTTGGTTTGTTGTCTTCCACACGAATCGTTCCATCATAGAGAAGCGTCAAGGTTCGAACGATAGAAAGACCAATACCTGAACCAGCTATTTTGCTGGAACGTGACTGATCCGCCCGATAAAAGCGATCAAATACCCGTTGTTTTTCAGTATCAGCTATCCCTATTCCAGTATCCGCCACTTCAAAATATACATGGGCATCCTGCTTCTTCAAACGAATAGTGATCGTTCCGTCCTTTTCTGTATACTTCACTGTATTTTCAATCAAATTTCGAACGATCTGATAGACGTGCTCCTGGTTAGCTAGAATAGACTGCCCTTCCTCTATTTCCAGATCAAGTTTCTGCGGCATCATCACTTGAAACTCTTCGATCGTCTGAACAACCAGCCGAGAAAAATCGATTTTCGTTCGCTCATTTTCAGTTCTACCCAAAGTCAACAACTGCTCCACCATAATTTCCATTCGTTTGGACTCTCTGTCAATAAATGCAATAGAAGTTGGGATGACCTCCGGATGCTGCTCCCCTCTACGATTGATCAGATTAACATGCCCTCTGATTGCTGCCAAAGGTGTTCTCAATTCATGAGACGCATCTGTCACAAATTGTTTCTCTCTTTCTAAGGATTCCTGCTGTTTTTCAAGTAGCTGATTGAACGATTTGGACACTGTTCGTACTTCTTGAGGACTTTCCGGCACAGACAATTGACCACTTTGACTATCCTCCAGACTCAACAAACTGATTTCCTGATCCATCTGTACCAATGGCTTACTGAAGTTTCGAGCAAAGCGATAGATGATTACTGAGCCCAAAATTAAAATTAGCACTGTCAATGTCCCTGTAAGTGAAATGATACCTTCCACAAGCTCAAACTTTTCGTCCATCTCAACTAATATGGCGACTTTCGCCTCTCCTTTGTCAGCCGTCATATAATAATAGGGTTCAAAATCTTCCGTCCAAAGAATGTCATTAAAAAGAAAGAACTGTCTAAATTGTGAAAAATCGGCAAACAACGCTTTGGCCTCATGCGAATAAATGACCTCTCCTGAATCAAGTGCTGTACGGACATAATATGGGGAGCTTTCTCCGGAAGTATAGGTCTCCAGAAAATCGATCCATTCTTCCTGTGATTCTGTATCTGCTTTTTGCATAGTTTCCACAAGCAAGCGACTTTGTTCCTTTGTCGAATCATATAGTTCCACAATCGTAATGCTGATGATCGAAAGACTCAATATTAAAATCGAACAGGCAAGAATAAGTATGAAACGAACCGACAAACGATAATGTGTGCTGTTCCGCCACTGAGTTTTTGACTCCTCATTTGCTTTCATAATTACTCCTTAAAGTATAGCCAGCCCCACGGACAGTTTGAATCAGACGCTTGTCAGGATCAGTATCCATCTTGTTTCTCAATGAACGAATGTAGACATCAACTACGTTCGTTTGACCGAAATAATCATACCCCCACACCACATTCAGTAACTCATCTCTGGTCAATACCTCTTCCGGTCGTTTCATCAACTCTAAAAGAAGTCCGAACTCCTTTTGAGTCAGCTGGATCGGCTCGCCAAACCGCTCTACCATCTGCTTTGGCACATCTAATGAAAGATCCTGATATTTATAGATCAACGGTTTTTCCTTCATCTGCTCCAACTGCTCTACTCTGCGCAAAATCACTCGAATTCGCGCAAGTAACTCTTCTATATCAAAGGGTTTCGTAATATAGTCATCTGCCCCTACATCCAAACCAGTGACTTTGTCTGTCAACTGATCTCTGGCAGTCATCATAATAATCGGGATCGTGCTATTTCTACGAATTCTTCTGGCAACAGTGATGCCATCGTATTCTGGGAGCATCCAATCCAGTAAAATCATCGTTAATTGTTCTTGCTGCTCGTCAAATATCTTTAGTGCTTCTGCACCATCTTTCGCATGAACCACTTGATACCCTTCAAACGTCAGCTCTTCGAAAATGAAGCTTGCCAAGCCTTCTTCATCCTCTACTAATAAAATGCGGATTTCTGCCATTATTGATCCCCTCCTGATTATTAGCCTACCCATTAAAACAAGATCGGTCAACTATTTTATGATGAAAAATTCTTCATAAATTGCATTCTCCCCAATAAAAAAGGACCCTGAATTTTCTCAGGCCCCTTCCCTCTTATTCTAATCATTGAGAGCAATGAACTAATTGTTGCTGTTATTACGCTTCATTTGATTCTCCATAAATTTCTTTCGCTAAAGTAAACGCCGTCCATGCTTTCGGCCAGCCTGCATAAAAAGCCAGATGAGTAATCAGTTCAACAATCTCCTCTTTGGTAACGCCGTTCTCTTTAGCAATATTTAAATGGGCTTCTAATTGAGGTGCACCTTGTGTCATCAGACTGGAACATGTGATCAGGCTACGATCCCTTGGTGAAAGCTCTGTTTCTCTCGACCATACTTCACCAAACAACACATCATCATTCAGCTCTGCAAATTTTGGTGCAAACTCACCTAATACATCTCTTCCTGCTGTTTGCTTCTTAGCCATTTCAATACCGCTCCCTCTTTTTATTGAAATCAATCCAATTATTTTTTGTATCCTTATCTACTTTTCCAGCTTTGCATACTCTTCATCGGTCACAGGCTCCAACCAATCTGTACCACCCGCCTGTGGGTTGGTCGTAATTGCCAGATGGACAAACCAGCTGTCCGCGGTCGCGCCGTGCCAATGCTTCACGTGAGCAGGGATAGTAACAACATCACCCGCTTTTAATTTTCTAGGCGCCTTATTCTCTTCCTGATACCAGCCTTCTCCTCCTGTCACCAAAAGAATCTGCCCTCCATCATGGCTATGCCAATTATTTCGACAGCCTGGTTCAAAGGTCACATTGCCTATCGGACAATTGAATTGTGGATCAGTTACCAGCATATTCAGGTAGCTCGTCCCAGTAAAATACGGTTTAAACTCTTCTACACTTTCCCCTAGTGGAAAAATTATACTGTCCTTTAGTTCTTCATGTTTTACCATAACTGTTTCCTCCCATTCCTTGTTTATCTTTCACGAACTTTTGGCAAAAAAACGAGATGCTATGCCTAAGCTAACTTCCTATTGCCTTCAAAAGCCTCCTTTGATATGAAAGAGTATGATACTCATCACAAAAAAGCTGTACTATGTCTTTTACACCTACATAGTACAGCAGAATATTCTATTCGTCTAATACTTACATCAATAACATTCATGCCTGAAAAGCATGAGTTAATTTCCTTATAAATTCGTGTGTTACAGGAGACAGCGTACGATTTCGTTTCCAAACAACCACACAACTTGTACTGACCTCAGGAGAAAGAGGAATGAATCGGGTGTGTTCACTTTTCAAATAAGAAGCAGCTCCCTCGATCATCAATGCAGCGCCGACTCGATTCTCCACTAATGAAATCACATTAAAAATCAAATTATACGTGCCAACAATCGTCATGTCACCGCTAGGAACGCCCGACCATTGTTCCAGCAATCGTTGAACCTCAGGTCTAGCCGAACACATTAAAGGAAGCTCTCGCAATTCTTTGGGACTGACTGCCTGTTTTTGTGCAAGCGGAAAACTCTTTTCTACTAGGATACCCCACCGTTCTTTTTCGGGAAATACTAAACATTCATACTTCTCAGTCTGAACTGGCTCTACTAAAATCCCTATGTCTAGCAAGCCCTTATCCAGCTTTTCGGAAATGTCATCCCCTGTACCGCTAAACAAATTAAAATTGACTTGAGGGTACGCCAAAAGAAACTTCTTTAAAAAATCTGCCAGTACCTTGGAATTATTTGCCTCGACACAGCCAATCGATAGCGTGCCACTAAACAGTTGTTTCTTTTGATCTTCAAAATCTTGTTCAGTTTTATCCGTCAAAGATATGATTTCCTGTGCTCGATCCTTCAAATACATCCCCGCTTCAGTCAGGATCAACCGTTTTTTTTCACGAATAAACAGCTGTACACCTAACTCCTCTTCAAGGTTCATCAATTGCCGACTCAATGTAGGTTGAGTGATATGTAGAAGGCTTGCAGCTTTAGAAATACTACCTTCCTCAGCAATTGTCCAAAAATACCTCAGTACTCTCAATTCCATACAGCTCGCCCCTTCCTTGAATCTATACTCTTACTTCTATTATACACGAAGACGACAACAAAATTATCTCTTGCCCCTTATGTTTCACTATTCACTCTTTCTTTATCCAATCAGATATTCTATCCCACAAAGAAAAATTAGGAAAAAGAAAGCAAAAGAAAGATTGCAGTTGCCTGAAATGCACGCTAAAATTCTATTTATAGCTATTTCTTGTCATACTGACAAAAATCAAGAAAGGATTTGACTATGACAAATAAATTTTTAATTGGACATGCACAGGATGAAACGAAGGGAACTGGAGTGACTGTCATCTTATCACCAGAAGGAGCAGTTGGCGGAGTATCGATTCGAGGTGCTGCACCAGGGACTCGTGAAACCGACTTATTGCGACCGATGAATAGTGTGCAAAAAGCGAACGCAATTATATTAAGTGGCGGTAGTGCCTTTGGCCTTGAAGCTAGCTGTGGCGTTATGGACTATCTTCATGAGAAAAATATCGGGTATCAAGCAGGAAAACATCGAGTGCCCATAGTTGCAGGCGCAGTATTGTTTGACTTAGACTATAAGGAGTTTGCATTCCCAGACAAAGCACTTGGCTATCAAGCCTGTCAGTCAGCAATTCCTAACAATACTTTGCATGGAAATATCGGTGCCGGAACTGGTGCAACCATCGGTAAACTATTGGGACCTTCCTCATCGTCTAAAGGCGGATTAGGTGTTTCAACGATCCGACTGGATAATGGCGTAGAAATTACTGCGGTCATTGCTGTAAATGCCTTTGGCGACATTTATAATGAAAAAAATGAATGGATTGCCGGTATTCAACACCCTGAAAAGAAAACAGCGAAGGAGCTGTTACTGGCTGGAACACACACTGATATGTCTGGTCAAAACACAACAATTGGCTGTATTCTAACAAATGCAGCTCTTACAAAAGAACAAACAAATAAGCTGGCTGATATTGCGCATGATGGCCTTGCCTTAGCAATCAATCCCGTCCATACAGCATTCGACGGTGACACTATTTTTGCATTAGCAAGTGGTGAGCTAGAAAGTAATTTCCTCGCTTTATCGACCGCTTGTGTAGAAGTAGTCAGAAGGGCGATTGTTCAAAGCGTTTCCTAAAACATTTCTAAAAAATCTATATATCCGAGTCCTTTAAAACTTGGAATAATTCTTCAAAATGAATGAAAACGCATGTCTAATTTATGGACATGCGTTTTCATTCATTTTATAGTTTCACTTTAGACATAACAAACATTTTTACGCTTTAGTTTTTACAGAAATCCAAATCTCTGCTTTGTTTTCTGAATAGCTTCCATCACCGCAAGGATACACTTCCAACTGATATTCGGTTGGTTTATATTCTGATGCAGGGAAAAACTCTGAATAAATGTATGCCCAAATATCCTTGTTTGCAGTATCCAAAACAAAACTTGAACACGTAAATTTGATCCACAGAGATGCTGGGAGATGGATCGTCATAAAACCATCGGGAATGGCGTTCCCATCAAAAGGAGTGGCAATGTAATACAAATAACTTTTTCCATCGTAGGACGAAGAATCTGCTATACCAATATACTCTTTGTCTAATGAAGTTGAATACCTCGTTAATCTTTCTAATGTACCATCTTGTTTGCATAAATCCCAAAATTTATTTGCTTGAACAATATTGATAAATTGTCGTTCTGCTTTACCTAAAAGCTGAAATGCATCCATCGATTCCACACAAAAATCCATATAATTATTCCCTCCTTGTGTAGACAATTTCATATTTCAAGCGCATGTTCTACTCCTGAAAAAATTCTATAAGTTGTTGTTACTATGTTTCGAAGTTCTCTAGTAATTTAGATATGTTTATATCATGCAACTGTAAGCCAGATGCTTCAAGAAAGTCCATGAAAAAGACTATATTAATACTGGCATATTTAGAATTACTTTTTTGCATCATTCCCTTTCATTACTTCATAAAAAAATATCTATAAATGCTACTTACAGCATACTAAAACAGCATGGCTACTGGTACCCGTACAGGATGGACTAGCGAACATATAATCCATAATCTCTGTCCAAGCTACATATTGCTCATCGCTCATTCGGTTTATATCAGTGGGACTAAATGAAAAGTCTACGCCAGCATTTCGAACGATTGACAGCCCCTTTTGCGTCACATCATGCTCCATTTCTTCCGGCATAGTAAAATAAAAGACTTCTGACAGTTTATCGTCAACTCCGTTTACGAAAACAGAATTATTCGCAGCTTCATTTGGGTAATCCGCTTTTAAGTTTTCATCAATACATGCTCGTAGATAAGCGCCAATTTTATTTATATAGGCAAACATGATTACACCACCAATTTTACAAATCCGCCTGCTCTCCATGATAACTTTTTGACGCTCATCATGCGGCAAGTGATACATAGGTCCTAAAACCAAAACAACATCATAAGAATTATCTTGTATTTCAGGTAAATGCGTTGCATCTCCTAGCGATGCACTAATATGGTGTAAATCCTGTTCGATAATTTTAGACTGAAACTGTTCTATGTGCTTGGGAACAAGGTCAATGCCATGATAATACTTACACTTATCGGATAAATAAAGACCGTAGTATCCTGTCCCACATCCCAATTCAATAACTGTTTTTTCTGAATCAATGTATTGATCAAGGAGCCGTTTAGTGTAGATAAATTCTATCTGAGCAGCTCTACTTTCAAAGGCTCTTTGATCTTCATCAAAGCTAGAATAGTTTGAAATGATCGGATTATTATTCATCTCTTCCTCCCCCTCATAAGTTCAATTACTCAATTGAGTGACTTGGCCACTGACAAGGTGTGACAGCCATTTCTGTAAACACCGCTTCAAATGAAGACGCTTCAGGACTACAAGCGTAAATGCCAAAACGAATATTGTTTTCCGCACTACTCAGGTGGCAAATGCGCATCTGCTTGTATTCGATTCCATCTACTGAACTCTCGATAAGAAAGTCAGCCTTCCTACGGCTCAAGCGGTAATATAAAACCTTTATGTCAACCGAAACATCTGTCGTTGCCCAGTCAGAATAACCGCTATTCGTAACCACACTGCCAAGCCGCTGATAGCTTTCATTTTCATACTCAACAGAAGCCTTTAACCAATTTTCACTGTTTTGATAGACCACAATCCCGCATTGATCAAACCTATGTTGACTGTCAAAAGCAGTTTTGACAGAAAAGGAAAAAAACTCTTCATCTGTTTCCAAGTACAGAATAGGTGCATTATCATTTTGAAAACCATAATAAGTTTGTTGCCATAAATCAGTATACGGCTCCGTAGTGATTGCTATTTTTTCTGGTTGTACAACCATCGTTTTAGGCTCTCTAATCCATGCCAGTTTATTTGTATCAAATGTAAACATTCTATTCACCATCCTTTTTTAACATAGACATACCAATACTACTAGGGACGTATCCTCTATTACTTATCCTCCAACACATCTTTATTAGAATTGTGGAACTGACTGATAAACAGCGTCCCAGTTTAATCACCCTCTTCACTTTTAGGATGTACGCTAAAAAGTGTACAACATATATCAGAATTTTTAGCATCATAAGGATAGAACTCACTGCGCACCTGTCCTTGAACAAATCCACAGTCATCAACTACTTTCGCAAATCGGCTAATGTTATGAGCTGCTGGTGGAAAATCACTAGTTTGTCCGTGGGCCAATAACTGAGAAGGTATATCCCAGTATTCAAGCCCTGATGGGGCTGGTGTACCTACAGGACACAGGACAAATAGAACCGATCATATACGTGTAAGTCCCTGTAAGCATGCTCACCAAACCACGCTACGGTAGTGGGAATCACCTGTGGTAAAGCCTCGATACTCTTGTAATAGCGAGCGAAATACTCCTACCAAAAAAGAGGAATGGATGTAACTGGGTCCATTGATATGTCGTAAAGATTTTCCAATTAAACGCACTTCAGGTAATGAAAAAAAACGCAGACGGTTCTCGAAAGGAAATAGTTTAGTGATTGACTGAATCTCCATAAGTCCCCTCCAATAATTGTTTATTTCCTGACGATTGTACAAAAATCCACTATCCACCTTAACCCACTAAATATCATGTTGGATACCTCAAAGTATTCTTATTCCTTCCGGCCTTTAAGTATCGATAAACTTATTTTTGCACAGAGTATTTTTTTCACATCAGTAAGATGTGTTTATGCTAGTTTAAAAAGGGGCCACTTTTCATAGAAACGATGGTTGAAAAAGGGACCACTACTAACTCACAATAAGTAAAGAATCAATTTACTTATTGGAGGTCTTGGAGTGATAACTTTTATGGATAAATTAACAATCATTCGTCTGCTGGAAGGTGGCCGTTCTCAACGTTCTGTTGCGAAAGAACTGGGTCTCAATCGAAAAACTGTTGGTCGTTACTGGCGGCAGTATCAAGCAGCACAACGATCATTGGAACAAGATCCTGCCAATCCGATAAAAAAAGAGCAGTTAACGGCTCCACCAACTTATCAAACAGAGAATAGGCAACCTAGAAAATATACACCTGAAATCGACCAACGGGTCGAAGAAATTCTCGCATTTGATCAATTAAAAGCCAAACAGCTTGGTCCTCATAAACAACGATTGACCACTGTAGCGATTCACGAAATGTTGGTATCAGAAGGGTTTGATATTGGACAGAGTACATTACGTCCATATATTCGAGAAAAACTTCAAGCAAAAAAAGAGGCGTATATCAAGCAGCTTTACCCATTGGGTTATCGAACCGAGTTTGATTTTGGTGAAGTAAAATGTCTGATCAACCAACAAAAGAGAACATTGACGATCGCGGTATTCTCTTGCCCAGCTTCTGGTTACCGCTGGGGAAAGCTCTATGAATCTGCCAACCAACAGGTTTTCTTGGATGCCCATATTTGTTTCTTTGAACAGCTTCAGGGTGTTTACTCTACGGTTGTTTATGACAATATGCGAAACGTAGTGAAACGCTTTGTCGGCCGACATGAGAAGGAACTCAATGACGAGTTAGTGAAAATGGCTCTTTATTATCGCTTTGAGCCAGTGGTGACCAATCCCTTCAGCGGCCATGAAAAGGGACACGTAGAGAAAAGTGTGCAGGTTTTACGCCGAAAAGCGTTCACAAAACAGTATGAGTTTGAATCGATTGGACATGCCCAAAAACATTTAGATCAAGCTATACTTGAATTAAACTTAGACTCGACGATCGCTGTGGAACAGGCACAATTACAGCCGCTCCGAGGATTTTATGACTACGGTATCACTACAAAGCAAACCGTAGATAAATATAGTTTTGTCCATGTGAATGGCAACTACTATTCCGTTCCAGATTATCTGGTTGGTCAGAAAGTCATCGTGAAACGTTATCTCAATGAACTGAAAATTGTCGGTTCCAGCCAGATTATCGCGACACACCTTATTCAGAAGGGAGAAAAGCAATACTCGATCGATATTCGTCATTATTTAACGACTTTTTTACGGAAGCCTAAGTCATTGGAACACTCGCTTGTTTTGAAGAAGACACCTAAGTTGCGGCATTGTTTTCTTCAGTATTATCAAAAGACCCCGCGTAGATTTCTTCAATTTATTGAAAATCATTTAAGTATCTCTTTGGATCAATTGATCATCCAGTTAGAAGAAGAAGCGTTGAAAGACCATAAGGTCTCTAAAACACCACCTAGTCGAGCGGTAAATGAAGCGAGAAACCAACTGCAGGAATATAATCTGATCCACCAAGTGAGAAAGGCGGCCAATAAATGATCGAAGCATATGCCAAGCAATTAAAATTACCTTATCTGAAGAAAAACTATTCCACTTTACTCCAGCAAGCGATCGACCTGGATCAAAATTTTGAGGAGTTTCTTACACAGCTGCTTACGTTAGAGATTGAACAGCGGCAAAACAATCGGATTCAAACACTGATTCGTCAATCAAAATTGCCAAGTAAAGTGACGTTCGATGACTACATGGACAGTCATTTAGAAGTGAAAATGAAGAAACAAATCAAAGAGTTGAAAACATTACGATTCATCGATCAAAAAGAGAATCTTATTTTAATGGGCAATCCTGGCGTTGGGAAAACCCATTTAGCAACTGTTCTCGGAATGGAAGCCTGTCTTTCCGGAAAAAGTGTCCTCTTTACGAATATCCCTAACTTGGTCATCGAACTAAAAGAATCCATGAGTGCGAACCAGTTGAATTTTTATAAGCGCCGGTTTGGCAAATACGACTTAGTTATTCTAGATGAATTAGGTTATGTGTCATTTGATCAAATAGGAAGCGAGATTCTCTTTAATCTTCTCTCGAATCGAACGACTGCCGGCTCGATGATCATCACGACGAACCTGTCCTTCGATCGCTGGGAAGAAACCTTTAAAGATCCAATGCTTACAGCAGCAATGGTGGACCGTTTGGCCCATCGGGCTCATGTGTTGGATCTCAGTGGTCCATCTTTTCGTGTAGAAGATACAAAGAAATGGCTAAACTAATTTTTGGCCCCTTTTTGAATCATCCAGTGGCCCCTTTTTCAGTTGCGTTTAACAAGATGCTCTTGCGACAATACCCTGTAGGTCAACCAGCCGCCTTCACCACAAGGATACTTTGCATCACATATTTCCTTAGCATAATCTGAAAGATCGGTATAAATAGTATTCAGACAATCGTTACTCACACGAAAATGTACAGCAAATGCACCATTCTCTGCAAATACATCACAAATATGCCTATTCTTCAAACTATACTTTGTACTCCAGCCATAATTGTTTCCATATGGAAAACGTATTTGCCGTTCTGCTGAGAACTCCTTTTGTAAATAATCATCCAATACTAGCCATAAATCACTACAAGCTCCGCTATACTTAAGTAAGTCAGTAAATGTTGGAGAAAGTGCTTTTTCCAATAATCTTTCATACATAAGCTATACTCTCCTTAAAGATATTATTTGTAGTCAGTTGAATCGTATCATTTCAATACCTCAACTATACAATCGGCTATTATCTTGTCCAATGCACGACATTTATGAAGCGTTTCACCTATTTTTTTTCGCACTAACCGATCATACAACGCGTTGTTTCCCTTTTCAGTTTCATTGATAATTGAATGAACAGACCACATTAAGCTGTGAATTTCATTACCTGCATCTACAGCCGGTAGAAGTTTATCCGTATCAAGCATATAGCCAACCCTTTTTAGGAATTCAGCACCATACATACGGCGTTCGGCCAAATCAAAAATTTCAGGATATATATAAGGAAAACCATTTATAGTTGGCGCCCAAAAGCTATCATCTTTTAAAACTTCAATCCAGTTATCATAGTAATTGATATCTAAACCGTAAGATGCATTACGGGCCCCGCGTAAAAATCGTTCATTTCGCTCAAGAGCCCGTCGACAAATAGTGACTAACTGTTCATTTGAAGGACGTGTAGATTTCCCTTTAACAAGTACAGCAGCGCCAATATCTTGATACCATTTTGTAATATACTGACAATCTTGGGGTGAAAAACATTTATTGGGAATATCATTTCCAGTTGAAAACGTCCATCCAATCAATGTCTCTCCAGCTTCTTCATAACCTATAGCCAAAATTACCCTATCCATTCTCCTATCTCCCACAAGCAACACAGGAAAGCCAGCACACAGGTTCTTCAAAATAAGTTTCTTTATCTCAGTATCGTCCGTATATACACCATCGATCCCATTAACAGTTTTTGTGGCATATAATTCACAAGATAACCCAATCGCTGAAAAACAATCTCTCACTGGCATTGCACCGTCTGACATAGAGAAGCTGAAGTACTCTGCCGTGTCAAACATAAATCGAAATGCCTCACCGGAAATCCCCATATGCAGGTTGTGATCGTGATCCATTCGCCACATTCTTCCATGAGCATCGATCAAACTCGTATCATGTGTTAATCCCATTAATACGCCTAGTGACATCATAGCTGCTGGAAAAGCATTTCTATGAGGAACAAGCGGAGCCTGCGAACGGTCTACTGAGCCATTAAAAAAGATACTATTATTTACAGGATAACTCATCATCATTCCTCGACCTTTCCACCAAGACTTATCTATCTTTCTTAAAAATATGATACAATTTTAACAGAAATAAAAACAAAAAAATGAATCCAGATTGCGGGGTATTTCATTGTCCATAGTCAGCCAAATCAATAAGACATTTGAATATATAGAAGAAAACCTACAAAATCCTATTTCGCTCGAACAGTTATCCTTAACTACCAATTTAAGCGTTTTTCAGTTGATTCGCTTATTTGACCGCTTTATAGGTATGACACCTAAAGCCTATATTCGCGCACGCAGATTAGCGAGCAATCTGCCTCAGTTGTTGGCAGGGGAGAGTATCCTTTCAGTAGCATTAGATTGCGGCTTTCAATATGAACAGTCTTATATTCGTGCTTTCAAGGATTGCTATGGCATTACTCCCGCACGCTTTCGTAAACATGGTGTCAGCATAGAGATTGTTGAAGTTCCAACCTTAGAGCGTTTTACTGTTTCAGCAGACGGAATGGTTGGCGAAGCAAAACTGTTGGTTCGTCCGGCGTTTACCCTATCTGGTGAGTTAAAATGCTACCATACCCTTGAAAATTTATTATTTGGCAAAAGTTTACTGGAAGGCATTGAGGGTTGTACATCTACAACATACACAGCTGCATGTAGAAATTTATCGCCGGGGGAATTTAGCCAGCACTATCTTGTACAGAAGAAAGCGAATAACTGCACTCTTGTTGATTGGCAGTTTGCAAGTGGTCAGTGGGCCAACTTTGAATACATTGGTTTACATCCTTTGAATGATTCAGGTGTAACTCGTATTAGAATTTTGATGTCACAGGTTATTGGTAATTGGTTTACAGATAATGGCATCTATTGGGATGGACATTTTATTGAGTCGGTGAATTTAGATAAATGCTCCGATAATTATTGCGAAATTACATTCTCCTGTTGCACTCACACATTCTCATAAACGTTAATTACTGAACCATCTTTATCACAATCTATTCCCTACAAGAATTCATCGAGTATTCCTGTGGAGGATAGATTACTTGATTTTCAGAGTAGTTATTGCCTATTCTATTGGTATGTATCAGGTATTCAAGAATATTATTTTCTCGAAAAACAGCATTAATTCCTACTAATAAGCATACTATGTGTCATAGGTGCCTGCTATTCATCCCCGGGTAAAGATTCTATTTATAATTAGTTGATAATGTTCTTCACTTATTGCCTATTTCTCTTTTAAGAGATTCCCTTGATCCTTATTTGAGAATAAATTGGCTTATATTTTTTTAAAGTTTATCCTTCTCTCTTTCATTGAAATTTTACCAACTTCATAGCCATAATTCTTCGCTTCTTTTTTATACGTCAGGAAAGAATGATCGATTGGGAACCTTAAAATAGCTTCTATCTCTTGAAAACTTAAATATAAATTTTTTCTTCCATCAGCTTCTAATGCTTTCCATAAATCTCCATACTTGCTCATTGTTTGTTCCTCCTTTGGTCTATTCTTGCTCCACTCTAATTTGAAGCCCTTTATCCAAATAATCTGAATAGAGCTACTTATAAAATTGTGAGTTCTCGCGCTTTTTCAACTGCTAAAATTCGTGAATTTACTTCTAACTTCCGATAGATATTCAACACATGTGTCTTTACCGTTGCTAATGAAATGAAAAGTGTTTCCCCGATTTCTTTGTTGCTTCTGCCATTAGCGATTTCTCTAAGCACATCTAATTCTCGCTCAGTTAAAAGTTCACTATTACTATTCTTTAAGCATATCTTTAAAACCTGCTTATGAAATTTTTGTTCTTTTGCTCCCAAATCAGCAGTTATAATCTCTGAATATTTCTCAAAGAGTTGAGAAAGCTCTTCTTTATAATAATAGAAAATACCCAATACTTCATTTGTTGCTGCATAATAGAGACTTTCGTGATACAGATTTTTTAAAGTACGTGGGTTGCCATTCCCCCAATGGCAAAAAAGTTTGATTTTTAGTAAACTAGCATCAATTATTTTAAAATATATTTTGTGTTCTCTACTTTCTGCCAAAATTTCGTCCACCATAGAAAGCGTCTCCTCGTAATTCTTTTTATCTAATAAAATCATGGCATAAAACAATCGATTGCTGAGATTTTGGTAGTCAGGATACTGATGAAATTGAACAAGAAAATTATCTTTTTCTACCTCAGTCAATTGCTGATACTTTAAGCTATATCTCAAAATACCAGCTTTGGTCAATGGTCCAATTGAACTTGAAGATGAGTTCTGTTCTAACTGTTTCACGGCAGCATAGGCTAACTCAATTTCATCTGATAAATACAAGTATTCAGCATAATTATAATAATAAGAAGGATTATTGAGATGCTGATTGTTGTCTTTGATTGCTGTTAACATTTGTTTTGCTTCTAGTAATTTGAATTGTTTTAGATAAACACCTGTAATCGTCATATAAAAGGTCAACAGGTAGCCTTGCCTCATTTCAGAGCTTATCTTAAGCGACTCCAATGTATGATTTGCTTCTTCCATCATTTGAATGCTCTTGTTTAATTCCCCAAGTTCCTCAAAATTCTGAGCAAGTAGTGTTCGTCCAAAAAATTGCAGAAACGGATTATTCCAATTTTTATTCAGTTTCAAAGCAGCCAAGGCAAACTCAGCAGCTGCATGAAAATCATCTTGATAAAAATAAAAAAGAGCATTTTTCAATAAAATAAATGCTTTAGAAGAATCATTCAATTTCAACTTTTGAATTTCTTCTAAATGAGTGATCTTTTGATGAAATGGTGAAAAGGTATCATCGAAAAGCAGGCGAACCCCCTCGAGAGCTTGAACTTCTTCAGATCGTGGATATTTTTCACCTAATTCATCAAGAAGAAGTAAACAACTTTTATAGTCCAAATTTGAGTAATGATAAAAGAGTTTTTGGTAAGAAAAATCTATATTACTTATAGCTATTTCTATGGGTATTTTTTCAATGAAATAGAGCGTTCGAAGTGATTCTTGATGCTGCAAAAGTAAGTTCATCAACTGCTCATAATCCTCCAACTCTAACAACAAGGAAAAACCCTGAGACAGATCCTCTTCCTCAATATAAAAGTTTGCTGCTTTTCGCTTTAAATTTACTTGCTTTTCAATGGATAATTGCTGAAAACGTCTCACTAAATATTCTTTAAAAATCGGATGGTATTGGTACACCTGTTGCTGATTATCCATACAGGTGATCAATAGATTCTTTTGGACTAGTCTTGGTAATATTGACCTAAAATCAACCGTTATCTCCAATGCCCTCGTCAAGTTTTCTGTCGCATAAGGAAAATACGATGTTTCAATTAAGAATGACCGCTCTTCTTCTGTAAGCTGTTGAAAGATTTCCTGTGTCAAATAGTCCGATAACAATTGATTCTCCTGTTGCATGAGCTTTACCGCAGATAAATTATTCCTCAGCTTTGCCGCCGTCAACATTTGTAACCCACCTATCCACCCCTTAGCAATCTCTAGCATTTCTTCCATCTCTGTTGAAGCTAATTGTTCACCTGTCGTGCGTTGAATGAATGTTTTCGCTTCTTCATCAGATAAAACAAATGAGGATTCATCGATATAGGCTAACTCATTGTCCATCTCAAATTGACTTAAATACAGAGGTAATGTATACCTAGTCAATAAAACAACGTGGATAAAACTAGGTAATTGCTTTAAAAACTGTTCTAAGGAATGGATAACAACAGGGTCTTCTACTAAATGGATATCATCCAAAATCAAAAAAAGCTCTTCATTTGTCTCTTCAATTAAACTATTTACAAAATAAGTGATCAGACTCTCTATCGTTTCTCTATTACAAGTAGTTTGAAAAAAAGCCAAAAACTCTTGTTTTATACTACCTAATTTGTCTTGAAAAGCTTCGATTAAATAGCTCCAGAAAGCAGATAAACTATTGCAGTCTGAAGCTAAGCTAATCCATTTTACTTTTTCGGGAGATTTTTTTGCTAAAAAAGTACAAATTGCTGTCGTTTTTCCCTTACCAGCACCTGCTTCTAAAACCATGATTTTCTTTGAGCTGCCGTATTCTATTTTTTGTAATAAGTCTTTTCTCTCTATAACATCTCTTCGAATTTCTGGTAAGCGAAGTCTTATACTAGCAATGTTCTTTTCCACATTTTGCTCCCCCTTAAGAGTTTCTTTCTCTAGTATATCAGGTTAATTACTTACGGATATACTCTTTTCTCGTTTTTACTACAGCCAAAAAGAAAAACAGCACCGTGAACGCCAAAAGATAAAACAATTCAAAAGAGACTCCTCTCAAGTTGCTGCCTGATTCAATTGCTTCAACGATTTTCAAATAGTTTTTTTGTGGCAACCATTTGATTAGTCCATCTATCCAACGATTCCCTCCTTCAAAAGAAAAGAAGCTTCCTGATAAAATCGTTGTAAGCATGATTAGCATCGAACCGACCATATTTGCTTGATCCCCATTTGAAATGAATGCAGCGATAAACAGAGAATACGCTGTGCCAAATAATGAAATCAAACAAAGTAAAAACAAGTACTGCAAAAATGAGAAACCAATCGAAACACCAACGATCGTGTTCACTGCAGCTAGTATTATTAATGCCGGACACACTAGTAATCCAAAAGTGACCAGACTATACGAAAGTAGTAACTTCCAAAAAGATAAAGGCGCAGCAACAATCCGTTCCATGATTCGTTTTTCTTTGTCTTCACTGAAAATATACATATTTACAACTGCTGACATCAATAAAAACATTAACAAAAATCCAATAATTCGACTTCCAGTTTTTGAATCACGTTGTAACAAGGAAACATCTTGAGGGTCTAGTAGAGCTTGTTTTACTTCTTCTTCAAACGCTTCATTTTTTATAGAGGATACAGTTAAATGATTTTTTTCTTTTGTTATAGCTGCATCGTACTCTCCTTTGAGCAGTTGAAGCATAGATGGCTCTTCCGTTACATGAGAAACTGTTACCCTTTGATTGGAAATCAATTCATGTTGCACATCTCCAACAATAGCAACACGTAGAGGCGCCTTTTCTTGACCACTCACATACACAGCAACTATTACAGAAACAGTCATAAGCACAAGCATCATTATCACTCTTTGACGTTTTTGAATAAGTCTTCGTCCATTATTTTTTAATAAAGCAATCATACATAGTCCTCCCCATTAAATAGAAATCCAATCAGTACTATAGTTGCTAGCGATAGGGTCAATAATAGGACTAGCATAGGGAAAAACTGAGTGGAATTCTGATCATAAATCAGCATAAGAACAGCATCTAACACTTTTGTTACGGGAGAAAAGTTACTGATAGTAACCATTGCTTTACCTAGGCTTGCTACCGGAAAGAATAAGCCTGAAAGTAAGCCCAAAAAAGCAGTTAGAATGCTCAATACTTGATTGGCTACTCCTTCACTTTTAAAAAGGCAGCACATTAACACACCCACACAGCTAAAGAGAAAATCTAATGCTAAAATCAATACCCACACATATAGCACCATTTCCCCGCCAAAATTCACATTGAAAAACAAATAGGCTAACCCACCTGAAAAGGTAAAGAAAATACCAGTGAAAAGAAACGTAGCGATTATTTTGGCTATAGGAATAAACAAAGATGGGATAGGAGAAAAAATGATTCGCAAATTGGGTTGTTTGATTCGCTCCTCAAGAAAACTATTGGCTGAATAGGTCCCAGCGTAAAGCGAGCTAAATACTAACATCGTAATACCATAATAATCATAGCTAGAAACGCTCGACCCATAAAGCCCTTCCGTAAGTATACCTAAGATAGTAGCGAATAAAAAAGGAAAGGCAATACATAAAATGACCCACATGGGATTGAGAAACAAATTAAGCGTATCTCTTTTTAGTATACTCATAAAACGATACATGTCCTCACCTCACATCTCTCAAAGAACGACCAGTCAAATCAAGAAATACTGTTTCCAAGTTGTCTGCTTCGATCATCACATTTTGGATTTTCTGATCTTGTTGTATAAGTTTAGTAATCACAGCATCTAAATTCTCAACACCCTTAATTACAGTTATCACTAATTCTTTCTCCTCGCATCGAATCTTCGTTATTCCTTCAACTTGATAGAGTTCGCTCAGAGATAGCGTTGAACTGTCGGCAAGTTGAATGGTAATTTCCTTTTCTTCCTTTCGATCTTTTAGGCTCTCCTTCGTCCCTTCTGCGATGATTTTACCGTGATCCATAATGATAATACGAGTAGAGATTTCTTCAACCTCTTCCATATAATGCGTGGTATATAAAATAGTCATTCCCTGTTGCCGCATCTTCTGTATAGCTTCTAAAATGTGGTTACGCGATTGAGGATCTATACCGACAGTTGGTTCATCCATGATTAAAAGTTCCGGTTCATGAGCAATGGCACAAGCAATATTCAAGCGACGTTTCATGCCTCCAGAAAAAGTTGCTACCTTTTCTTTACGATGTCCTATTAAGCCTACTGATTTTAAGGCAAAATCAACTCCTTCTTTTAAACGTTGTCCTTTTAGCCCGTATAAAGAAGCAAAGAATTGAATATTATTTTCTGCAGATAGATCTTCATAAAGAGCTAATTCCTGAGGTACGATTCCTAAGTGTTCTTTGTAATTTGAAAGATTTTTCTCTATTTTTTCATCATGATATAAAATTTCTCCCTGATCATAGTTTAATGCTCCACACAAAATGTTGATTGTTGTACTCTTCGCTGCCCCATTCGGGCCAAGAAGACACAAAATTTCTCCTTTTTTAATTGAAAAACTGATATCATGAATCACCTTTTTTTGATAACTTTTTTCTAAATGCTTAACTTCGATTAAGTTTGTCATAGTTCTCATCTCCTCTGCCTTAAGTATAGACAAAGGAGAATAGAAACAATATCAACCAAAAGGATGAAATTCAAACGACTCTTCATTTTTCTTCAGTCAAAATTGTTAGTCATAAATGAGGAGTCACCTTCTTCCGTAGAGAATGAAACTATTTATTCCGATAACATCTATCAGTCTAAAAATAGGGCGAGCAATGTACGTTGAATCGTTAAAAAAATACTCCTTATAGTGGACACTAAATTTTGTCTAGTGTCTACTTTATAAGGAGTATCTAAAACAATTTTTCTACTCTTGCATTGACTTCACATTCTTAGTAAATTTTCCATTTATTCTGGGTAATAAAATAGCTCAAAACGGATACCTTCCGGACTTTCAAAAAACAACGCATAATAATTAGGCGCAATCCGTTCTTTGTATTCTTTGGGTTTTCCATGAAGAATCTTTACATCTAATGCTTTTACTTTAGGGAATATTTCATCAATCTCTTCTTTGCTTTCAGCTTTAAAAGCAATGTGCTGAACAGCTCCTGGTTTTCTTGAATCGATCTTTTCATCCATAAATTCTTTCCGCGGTGAAGAAATGCCAAAATCAAATGTATCACCCAAGTATTCAATTACTTCCATATCAGCATGC